>NZ_BAAADB010000013.1 GCF_039522025.1 Deinococcus depolymerans
GACTGGCCTGTTCTCACATCTCTTCGCCTGTCATGCTTCCCGCCTCGCTTGAGGCTCAGAAAAGATACAGGCCCCAGCTGAATCTGTCAACACCCCACTCCAGAGACTCGCTTGAGCCTTCCGCAGCGGCCGCCGGACGCGCTCCCAGCACCCGCGCGTCTCCCCCCGGCGCGCGGTCTGCACCACTGCCGGGTCCGCGCCGGGCGGCGGGGCACATACTGAACGGCATGCTGAGAATCGAAGCCGCCGAGCTGATCGTCGCCCGCCTTCCCCTGAAGTTCCGCTTCGAGACGAGTTTCGGCGTGCAGACCGAGAAGGTCATTCCGCTGCTCGTCCTGCACGGCGACGGCCTTCAGGGCGTCTCGGAAGGGACCATGGAATTCGCGCCGATGTACCGCGAGGAGACCATTGCCGGGGCGCTGAACCTGCTGCGCGAGGTGTTCCTGCCGCGCGTCCTGGGCCGGACCTTTGCGAACCCCGAGGCGCTGAACGACGCGTTGGGCACCTTCCGGGGCAACCGCATGGCGCGCGCCATGGTCGAGATGGCCGCCTGGGACCTGTGGGCGCGGCAGCTGGACGTGCCGCTGGGCACCCTGCTGGGTGGCCGCAGGACAGAGGTGGAGGTGGGCGTGAGTCTGGGCATCCAGCCGGACGCGGCCGCCACCGTGGACGTGGTGCGCCGTCACGTGGAACAGGGCTACCGGCGGATCAAACTGAAGATCAAGCCCGGCTGGGACGTGCAGCCGGTCCGGGCCGTGCGGGAGGCCTTCCCGGACATCCGCCTGACGGTGGATGCCAACAGCGCGTACACCCTGGCCGACACCGCCCGGCTCCGCGCCCTGGACGACTTCGACCTGACGTACATCGAGCAGCCGCTCGCGTGGGACGACCTGGTGGACCACGCCGAGCTGCAGCGCCGCCTCAGGACGCCGCTGTGCCTGGACGAGAGCGTGACGAGTGCGCAGGACGCCCGCAAGGGGCTCGCGCTGGGCGCGGGCGGCGTGATCAACGTGAAGGTCGCGCGGGTCGGTGGGCACGCCGAGGCGCGCCGGGTCCATGACGTCGCGCAGGCGTTCGGCGCGCCGGTCTGGTGCGGCGGGATGCTCGAAAGCGGGATCGGCCGGGCGCACAACATCCACCTGTCCACCCTGCCGAACTTCGCGCTGCCCGGCGATACCAGCAGCGCCAGCCGTTACTGGCAGACGGACCTGATCCATGAGCCGCTGGAGGCTGCCGGGGGCCTGATGCCGGTCCCGGCCGGGGCGGGCACCGGGGTCACCCTGAACCGGGAGTTCCTGGCGGGCGTGGCGGAACTGCACGAGGAGCGGCGCGACTGATGGACCACCCGAACGCGCAGGCCCGCCGGGACGCCCGTCCGTTCGTGATCCGTGACGTGACGGACCCCTGGGCCTTCCGGGCGCTGGAGCAGGTGCAGGTGAGCGCCTGGGGGTACGTGGACCGGGAGGTGCTGCCCGGCACCATGTTCCGGATCAGTGCCGTGACGGGCGGCGTCGTGCTGGGTGCGTACCCGGCGCCGGACCCGGCCGCACAGGAACCCGAGACGCAGGAACCGGTGGGGCTGGCCTTCGGCTTCCCGGCGCTGCGCGGAACGGAGCTCTGGCATCACTCTCACCTGCTGGCAGTGCATCCGGCGTGGCGGGGGACGGGGATGGCAGTCGCGCTGAAGCTGGCGCAGCGGGCGCGGGCGCAGGCGCAGGGGTTGACGCGCATGACCTGGACCTTCGATCCGCTGGTGGCGCGGAACGCGCGGCTGAACCTGGGGAAGCTGGGGGCCGTGGCGCGTACGTACCTGCCGGACTGGTACGCGCTGGACGGGGACCGCGCGGCGGCCTTCCCGGCGGACCGGCTGATGATCGAGTGGGACCTGACGCGGCCGCACGTCGCGCGGCCTGCCCCGCGTCCCGGCGGACCGGCAGCGCTGGCGGCCCTGGCCGGGGGGGTGGCGCCGGGGCCGGCGGCGCTGGAGCTGGTGGCGGCGCAGGTGCTGGCCGAGGTGCCGACCCGCCTGGAGTCGCTGGATGAGCCGGTGCGCCGTGCGTGGCGTGGGGCGCTGCGGGAGGTGCTGGGCTGTTACCTGTCGCGCGGGTACGTGGTGACCGATCTGGCCCGTTCGGGGGAGCGGGCGTACTACGTGCTGACGCGGGAGGGGGCCGGTGGCGGGTCGGGGATGGAACAGCCGGGTTGAGGGGTAGCCGGGACTCGCCCCACCGTGTTATGTTATTTACGTAAGAACCGGAGGGGGTTGCCCTCCCCCACCACGCCACAGGAGGCCCCATGCTGCACATCGAATTTACCACCGATCTCGGAGCGCGCGTCACGGTCGACGTCGAGACCCCCGCGCAACTCCTCGACACCCAGCGCCACTACGGCCGCCTCGGCTGGACCAGCGGCGACGTCCCCAGCGGCGGCTACCAGTTCCCCCTCGAGAACGAGAGCGACTTCGACTGGCACCTGATCGGCGCCCGCAAATGGACCAGCCCCGACGGCGAGGAGCTCGTCATCCACCGAGGTCACGCCTACCGCCGCCGGGAACTCGAGGCCGTGGACAGCCGCAAGATGAAACTCCCGGCCGCCGTGAAGTACTCACGCGGCGCGAAAAGCACCGACCCCGAACACGTCCGGGAAAAATCCGACGGCGAATTCGAGTACGTGACCCTCGCCATCTTCCGCGGCGGAAAACGCCAGGACCGCTACGCCACCCCCCGCCCGGGACAGGGCCAGCCCGCCCCGTCCCGCCCGGCCCCACACCCCGGCGCCACCCGGACCCCCGCGCCCCAGCCGGCCCCGGTCACCCGGCCCGCCGCGCGCCCCACCCCGGTCACCCCCGAAGACGAACCCCCCTTCTGATCCCGACCCGGAGAGCAGCGCTCCGGGCGGGAACCTGCCCCGGCAGCGTTACCCGCCGCCTTCCAGGGCCGCCCGCTGCCGGCTCAGGACGGCGCGCACGTTCGCGGGCTGCCAGCCCGGCGGCTTGAGCAGCTTGCCGTCCGCGCGGACCGGACCGGACACCTTGGTCATGTTCGCGCGGTGAACCTCGGCGAACACGGCGTCCGCGTCCACGCCCAGCCGGTCCAGCGCGCCGTACGTCACGTACAGCAGGTCCACCAGTTCATGCGCCAGCGGCGTCAGGTCCTCGGGCGGCACCGGTTCGCCCTGGCGCACCCGGCGGTCCAGGGCCTCGAACTCGGCCTCGGCCTCCCCGAACTCCTCGCGGATCAGGGCGCGGCGCAGCGCCAGCAGCCGCCCGTCCGGCACGGTCGGCCCGGCCGGCGGCACCTCACCGATCGCGTCATGAAAGGCCCGCAGGCGCCGGGCGTTCGAGACCGGCTCGGCAGGGTGGACGGGTGCGGGATCCGGAGCGGCAGGCGTCATCCACCCAGACTACCCAGTCCGGCCGCGCCCCACCCCCCGGTCACACCGGGAGGTCTCATACGGATTCCGATTGAATGGGCTGCAAAGCCCGCTGGGTCCGAGCGGATGCGACTCGGAGAGCTGCCCCGCAGAGGAGGAGCAACAGCGGGCTGCCGGACGTGGAGCCGGCCATCCGGTGAAGTTCCGGATGGTCGGCGAAACAAACGGCAGTCCGTATCAGGGCCGCAGCGACCCGCCGCGCAACCCCGCGTCCGTGATGCGCAGCGGCGCCGCCCACACCCGGCCGCCAGTCTGCACGTCCAGCGTGACGGGCAGGGTCACGGTGCGGGCCGCGCAGGTCTGCAGGGCCACGCCGCAGCTGAACAGCAGCGCCCGCAGCTGCGCGGCGTAGCGGCCGGCCGGCGTGCCCCCGGGCACCCGCAGCGGCAACAGCAGGGGCGCGACCTGCGCGTAGTACCCGCGCCGCGCCGGGTGGGGCCGGCCCTGCGGCGCGGCGCTCACCTCCTCCCAGGGGGTGGTCAGGGTCAGGCGGTTGGGAGCGGCCGCGTTGATCAGGAACGCCCGCAGCGGGAACTCGACCGTCAGGAGGGCCGCGGCCTGGGCGGCCGGGCGGGCCGGCTGGCTGCCCGCCGTGCCGGTCAGGCCCGCCACGGTCAACAGGACCGCCGCGGTCAGGCGGGGCGCCCGGGGAGTGTGCGTTCCGGTCATGTCCGGCAGCATAGCGGCCCCCGCCAGGGAGAACGGCCGGAACAAGGGTGCCGGCCGTTCAGTGGTGTGCGTTGTTGTGGGTGCCGCCCTGCTGGGTGCGGGTGGTGGGACTCGAACCCGCCTGTTGCCTGCCATTGGCCCGCTCGCGCGCCCGTTGGTGAAGAGGTGGGCGTCTCCCTCTGGCCTGATCGCTGAAGCACGGGCCAACCCCGCGGGGGGGCTGTGCGTGCCGGTCACGACCTCACCAGGCCGAGGCCGAGTATGCCCGTCGGATGTCAGGCGCACATGTGCCGAATGCACACCCGCCCTTAAGCGAAAGAGCGTGCCAGCGTTCATTCAGCGTGACCCCCCTCACCTTGTGAGCCAGTCACGCCCACACAGGACCTGTGGCCCGGCCGCCGGTCCGCACGGCCCCGCGCTTCATGCGCGGGGGGGGCCAGGTGGAGTCCCCGGCACCCCTGGAGCCACCGGCGCGGCGCCCCGCTGGCCTGCCCCCGTTCAGAGGTCCAGCAGGCGGTAGCCGTAGGCGTTCACGACCCGCGCGCCGCTGACCGGGTCGCGGTACTCCAGCTTGCGGCCCTCGTACTCGTGGATGTGGCCGTGCACGACCAGCCGGGGGTGCCGGCGGGCCATGAACCGCGTGATGCTCTGACAGCCGCGGTGGGCGTAGTCCGTGCCCGCGTGCGGACCGGTCGGTGGGGCGTGCGTCAGCAGGATGTCCACGCCACGCCGCGCCAGCCACGCCAGCCGCGCCAGGCCCAGGCGCGCCTGGGCGTCCGTGTACTGCCCGTGCCCCGTGTCCCGGTAGCGGGGGGCGCCGCCCCAGCCGGCGACGCGCAGGCCGGCCTCCTCGACCACGCGGCCGTGCGCGGCGATCACGCCGCGCGGCGGCACGCGCCGCTCTCCCTCGGTCACGAACTCGTTCTCGTGGTTGCCGTGCACGTACACGACCGGCACGGTCATCTTGGTGGCCAGGAACTCCAGGTAGTAGCCGGGCAGGTCCCCGGCGGCCAGCACCAGATCCACCGGCGGGACACCCTGCGGGAAACCCTCGCGGTACACGAAGGGATGCACGAAGTCCGCCAGCAGCATGAGGCGTCTGCCCGCGGGTTCAGGGGCGTGGGGGTGGGGGTCGGGGGCGTGGGTCATGACAGCGGGGTGAAGCGGGAGGGGGTGAGGCCCCGAGTCTAGCCCGGCGCCGGTCCAGCTGTCCGGGCCGTCCGGGCCGGCGCCGGTCAGAGTCCGTTGGCCAGAGTACGCTGGTCGGGTGCCTGCGCTCTTGAGCCCCCGTTTACTTCTGCTGCCCCTGCGCCGTGCGGTGCTGGAACGCCGCCTGTCGGGCGCCGGGTTCTCCCTGCCGCTGCCCACGCCCGGCGGCCCGCAGAGCGTGTACTTTCCGCCGGAATGGCCGGGTGATCCGCTGCCGCTGTTCCCGGTGCTGCTGGCGGAACTGGTCGGCGCGCAGGACGAGGTGGACGGCACGTTCGTCCTGGTGCACCGGGGCCACCTGAGTGCGCTGGGGCAGCTGGGCGTGAAGGGCGGCGTGAACGGGCAGGGCGAGCAGGAGATCGGGTACGGCCTGACGCCCGAGGCGCGCGGGCGCGGCTACGCCACCGAGGGGGTGGGGGCGCTCGTGACGCACCTGCACGGGACAGGCGTGACGACCGTGACGGCGCAGACGGCGATCACGAATCCGGCCAGCGGCCGGGTCCTGCAACGGACCGGGTTCCGGCTGGTCGGCACGGCCCACAGCGAACAGGACGGCCCGCTGAATCTCTGGGCGCACACCTGATGGGATTCCGTCTGTTTCGCCGACAATCCGGAACCCGTTCCTCTCCTTCTCGCATCCGCTCGGATTGAATTGAACAAGAGTTTCCGCGTCCCTTGGAGGCGTGTGCCACACGACGTCATGAGGGTGCAGAGGAAGAGAAATGTCGGTCAGCACGTCATTTTCCCCGTTGCGTCCTGGAGGGAATTTTTGGCCGTGACCTGCTCTTCTCTGCCTGAACAGCCCGAAACCGAGCGTCTGGCGATCGAACAACGAGAAAGCGAGAAGCATCGGATGTCGTGTGGCGCGGAGTGCAGGGAACAGAAACTCGCAGAACGCTGTGCTGACCGATAAAAACCTGCGCATGGGAGTGGCGGGCAGCGTCCTGGCGCGCATCTTGTGCCGCGCGGAAACTCTTGATTGAACGGTTCTGGTCACCCGTTCAGTCGGAGTCCGTGTGCTACGCACGCCGGTGGAATGGTGTTGGCAGACCGTTCCATCCGGGCGGCCTCGCACAGCTGCGACGCAGAGCGAGTGGGAGCCCTGCGGCGGGGGCGGGCGGCATGGGCCGGCAGCATGAATATTCACCTGAATACTCGCGCGGCGCGGCTGGGTCACGCAGACCGGAAATAATGTTGCAGCCGCAAGGCATACGCCCCAGCGGCCCTTAAGCTGGGTGCATGAACATCTCGATTCTCGGTATTCCCATGGATCTCGGTGCGGGTCGGCGCGGCGTGGACATGGGCCCCAGCGCCCTGCGCAACGCCCACCTGAGCCGCGCGCTGCGCGACCTGGGGCACACGGTCCATGACCTCGGGGACGTGCGCGTGGCGCTGCCCGAGAGCGTCGACAAGCACGAGGAGGGCGGCCTGGTGTTCCTCGATCCGATCCTGGAGGCCTGCCGGGCGGCTGCCGAGCAGGTCGCCGCGCTGCCGGAAGGGACCTTCCCGCTCACGCTGGGCGGCGACCACAGCGTCAGCATGGGGACCGTGACCGGCAACGCCCTGCGCGGCAACCCGGCCGGTGAACGCACGGGCCTGATCTGGGTGGACGCCCACACCGACTACAACACCCCCCAGAGCAGCCCCAGCGGGAACATTCACGGCATGCCCGTCGCGCACCTGACCGGTCTGGGAGACGGGCGCCTGAGCGCACTGGGCGGCGGGTGGCACATGCGTCCCGAGGACATCGTCATGATCGGCATCCGCAGCGTGGACACCTTCGAGCGTGACCTGCTGCGCGAGGCGGGCATCAAGGCGTACACCATGAAGGAGGTGGACCAGCTGGGGATCACCCGCATCCACGAGGAGACGATGGAGCGCCTGGGGCACCTGAAGCGCCTGCACGTCTCCTTCGACGCGGACGCCCTGGACCCCGGCGTGTGCCCCGGCGTGGGCACGCCCGTCCCCGGCGGCCTGACCTACCGCGAGGGGCACCTGCTGATGGAACTGCTGAGCGAATCGGGCCGCGTGACCAGCATGGACATCGTGGAGGTCAACCCGATCCTGGACACCCGCAACCAGACGGCCGAGGTCATGGTGGGCATGGCCGCCAGCCTGCTCGGCCAGCGCATCCTCTGACCCGCAGGGACGGCCCGGCGGCCTACAGGTCGGCCGGGTCTTCCAGGCCCAGGTCCTCGCTGCCCGGCCCGTCGCTGGCCAGGTCGGCGTCCGGCGCGCCGGCCTGGCCGGGCGTGGCCTGCGGCCGCGCGAAGCGCATGTAGTCCAGCCACGGGGGGGTGTGGCCCAGCTGGCGGATCATCAGGCTGATCTGCGCGGTGTGGCGGACCTCATGGGTCATGACGTTCCACAGCAGCTGGTCCAGGGTCACGGTGTCGCTGGCGGGGTCGTCCTGCACGAGTTTCACGCTGCGGTGCAGGTCGGGTTCGCTCGCCAGGAACGCGGTGGTGCGGCCGTTGACCTCGCGGCCATACTCCAGGATCCAGTTCAGGTCGTACTGCTGCGCCTGAGGGCGCACCCAGTCGTGCGGGTACTGCCCCTGCACACTGTCGCCCAGCACGATGCCGTGGACCCAGTGGTCCTCGACGTCCGTGACGTGCAGCAGCAGATCCTTGATGCTGTGAAAGCGGTCGCCGCTTTCGATCAGGTCGCGGTCAAGGTCGGCCGGCGGCAGCGCCCGCAGGAAGTTCCACAGCTGGGCTCGTGCGGCAGACAGGTAGGAGTAGTACTCGCGTACATTCATGAATGACTCACAGTATACCCGTTCGGGAGGCCTGTCAGGCCGGCAGGTTCAGCGGCGCCGCCCGACCGGTGTCCGGGCGTGACAGCAGCGGACTCAGGACGCGCCGCACGTCCTCGACCGTCACCACCTGCACCAGCTCGTCGCGCAGGTGCGGGTAGTCCGGCAGGTACTGCGGCAGCACCTTGCGCAGCGGCCGCAGCGTCAGGCGGCCCGAGTCGTCGTTGTAGAACTGCGTCTGCAGCTCGGCGTGCCGCAGCGCCGTGAGGGCGCGGGTGCGGGCGTCCGGCAGGTCGTCCTGACCGCTGGCAAGTGACCGGAAGATCCAGGGGTTCCCGACCGCGCCGCGCCCGATCATGACGGCCGCCACCCCGCAGCGCTGCCGCTCGCGGGCCTGGGCGGGCGTCAGGATGTCGCCGCTGCCCACCACGGGCACGCGCACGCTGGCCGCCACGCGCGCGATGGCCTCCCAGTCGGCCTGACCGGTGTACCGCTGGGCGCTGGTGCGGCCGTGCACGGTGATCAGCGCGGCCCCGGCGGCCTCCAGGCCCTGCGCGACCTCCACGCTGCGGTCGTGGTCCCACCCGAGGCGGATCTTGGCGCTCACGTCCAGGCGGGTGGCCTGCCGCATGGCGCTCACCAGTTCATAGGCCACTTCCGGCGTCTGCAGCAGGCACGCGCCGCCCTTGCCGCGGATCTTCGGGACGGGGCAGCCCATGTTCAGGTCGATGGCGGCCGGCTGGAACCACGCCTCGGCGCGCGCGACCGCGCCGGCCAGCACGTCACTTTCCGCACCGAACAGCTGCACCACGCGCTCCTGCTCGCCCGGGTACGGGCGGCCCAGGTTGAGTTTCTCGGTGTCGCCGCCGCCCATCAGGCCGCGCGCGCTGATCATCTCGCTGACGGTCCACAGGGCGCCCTGCTCGGCCGCGAGTTGACGCATGGGCGCGTCACTGTAACCCGCCATGGGAGCCAGGACCGCGCCGGGACGGGCGAGTCGGGAAGCGTAGAAACCGGGAGCGCTCATCCGGCGAGGGTAGCGCACCCCCCCGCCCCACAGGGTGAACCGAGCCTGAATTCCCCCGGCGGCGGCATTCACCGCGCCCTGACGGGCGCGCGGTATGCTGCCCTCAGTCCGGCATTCCTGCAACTGCTCCGCGCCCACCCTGCCGGATGGGAGGCTTCACCTTGAACGTAACGCCGCTGGCGCTGCATCACGCGCCGCTGCTTCACACGCTGTACTCGTCCGCCCCCGGTTACTTCGCCCTGATCAGCACGCGCGTGCCCTCGGCCAGCGAGGTGCAGCGGGACGTGGAGATCGCCCTGCTCGACCCGCGCCGCTCGCTGGAACTGGTGTACGACGATCACGGCGAACTGGTCGGCAGCCTGGACTGCAAACGCGATTACCCGGAACCCGGCGACCTGACCATCAACCTGCTGCTGATCCGCGAGGACCGGCAGTCGCAGGGCCTCGGGGAACAGGCGGTGCGGCACCTGGAGACGCACGCGCCGCCCGGCACGACCCGCATCCTGGCGAGCGTGCTGGGCGACAACCCGCGCGGCGCGCGCTTCTGGGAGCGGCTGGGGTACTCGTTCACGCTGGACGCCCGGCCCGTCATGAGCTGGTACGCCAGACCCCTGAGCCGCCCCCCGCTGACCGGCCCCGGCGCACCCCTGACGGTCGCGAGCGACTGATACGGACTCGGATTGAATGGTCTTTGCATCCCATTCAATCCGAGCGGATGCGAGTAGGAGAGAAACGGATTCCGGACGTGGAGTTGGCCGATCGGTGGTGTTCCGATCTGTCAACGAAATAAACGGAATCCGTATGATCCGCACTCCGGACGCCTGCGCAGGCCGCGCACGCCGTACACTCGGGACGTGATCGTCAAGTACGGCGGGAATGCCATGAAGAGCCTGGAGTTGCGGCGCGCGGTCGCCGCCGAGATCGCGGCCCTGCGCGCCGAGTACCCGGTCGTGGTGGTCCACGGGGGCGGCCCGGTCATCGAGCGGGAACTCGCGGCGCGCGGCGTGCCCAGCGAATTCCGCGGCGGGCTGCGCGTGACGACCCCGGACGCCATGGACGTGGTCGAGATGGCCCTGTGCCAGCTGAACAAGCAGCTCTCGCAGGACGTGGGCGGCGCCGTGGGCCTGATGGGCCGCGACAGCGGCCTGCTGCGCGCCGAGGTCCTGGACCCCGGGCTGGGCCGGGTGGGCCGCGTGACGGACGTGAACGCCGCCCTGCTGCGCACCCTGCTGGGGGCCGGGATCACGCCCGTGCTGGGCTGCGTGGCGGTCGGCCCGGACGGGGACGCCCTGAACGTGAACGCCGACACCGCCGCCGGGGCCGTGGCGGGCGCCCTGAACGACGGCGTGGTGTTCCTGACGGACGTGGACGGCGTGTACCGCGCCTACCCCGACCCGGCCAGCCGCGCCGCGACCCTGACCCGCGCCGAGGTCGACCAGGGCGTCGCGCAGGGCTGGATCGCGGGCGGCATGATTCCCAAGGTGCGGGCCGCGCTCGACGCGCTGGACCGGGGCGCGCCGTTCGCGGTGATCGCCAGCGGCATGCAGGCCGGGGTGCTGGCCGCCGCCGCGCGCGGCGAGGCCGGCACGCGCATCACGCCCTGATCCTCCCCCCCTGCGTTACCGCACCCCTGCGCTACTGCACCTTCGAGAAGATCAGCGTGTCGCGCAGGCGCGTGTGGTCGCGGGGGTCCACGTCGTCATTCACGAGGTGCGCGTCGAGGGTGTAGCCCAGCGCGGCGGGAATGCGGGCGCTGCGTTCATTGGCGGGATCGCAGCGGATCTCCAGGCGGCGCAGGCGCAGGGTGTTCAGGGCGAGGTCCGTCAGGACCTGCGCGACCTCGCGGGCGTACCCGCGCCCGGTGTGGGGCGTGGCGATCCAGTACCCGATCTCGCCGCGGGGAACCAGCCAGTTCAGGGCGTGGTAGCCGCTGCTGCCGATCAGTTCGGTGCCGCTGGCGTTCCAGACGTGGTAGCGCAGGTTCTCGCGCGTGTCGAACTTCTCGGCGGCTGCACGCAGGTTCTCGCGTGAGGCGTCCTCGGTCATGGGGTGCTGCGCCCAGTGCATCCAGCGCTGCAACTCGGGCAGCGAGGCGTTCACCGCTCCGACCAGGGCGCGGGCGTCGGCCGGGTCGGGGCGGCGCAGCAGCAGGCGCCCGGTGCGCACTTCATCGGGAACGGCGTTCAGGGCGTCGGCAGTGACCATGCCCGGCAGTGTAGCGGGCCGCGCCCCGCCCGCCCCGGACCCTTCAGCGGGTGGGGGCGGGACGGCGCGCGGTGACGTCCAGGTACGCCAGTCGCATCAGCTGCCAGCGTTTCATGCCCGGGAACTGCCGGGCCTTGCCGCTCACGCGGCGTTCCAGGGCCGCGCGGTTCCCGTGGCAGGCGGCCAGCAGCCGCGCTTCCCAGTACACCTCCTGTGCGCCGTCCCGCCGGGTGGCGCCCGACGCGACCGCCGGCCGGCGTGAGGCCGCTTCCCCGCCGAACACCTGCCCTGCCAGCGCGAGCACCGCCGCGCCGCCCACCAGTCCCAGTCCCAGAGTTGTGAGGATCACCCGCCCAGCCTACCTGACCGGTCCGGACGACCGACAACGAATTTCGCACAGTCCGGGGCCGGTCTATTTCAGTCGGGGGTCGCCGGGCCTCACGCCGTACACGGCGCCCCAGGGTTTGTAGACGCTCCTGAGGGTGTCCCTGCTGACGACCTTGCCCTTCACCTTGACCGTGCGGGTGATGACGCTGGTCATGCCCTGCATGGGCTGGTCGAGCAGGCGGCGGCCACCGGGCGCGACGCGGTCGTCGGGGGTGTAGCTGGGGTTGGCGGGGGCCCTGAAGTCGGTGATGACGGGTCGGCTGACGGTCACGGTGCGGCCGGTGTTCGCGCCGAACACGTCGAAGCGCAGGGTCTGGGCGCGGGTGTCCCAGCCCGCCTGGATGAACAGGTGCTGGCCGGTGTCGTTCTTCATGCGCAGGTTCTTGCTCGGGGCGTACACGGTGGCCTCGTAGCCGACAGGGTCGTAGTACTTCACGCGGTGGCTGTGCTCGTGGCGTTCGGTGATGGGCAGGCCCGCCTGGTACAGCGCGCGGAAGACAGTCGTGCTGACCTGGCAGATGCCGCCGCCGTCCTCCTTGCTCAGGGTGCCGCCGCTGATCACGAAGCCCTTCACGAAGCCGGTGCTGGCGTCGACCTGACCGATCTCCTCGTTGAAGTTGAATTCGTGGCCGGGCGCGATGAAGAAGTTGTCCAGTTTGCCCGCGCCGACGAGGATGTTCTTCTCGCGGAAGTCGGGACTGCCCGCGTAGCTGCTCGTGCCGGTCGCGACGTGCCACAGCACGCCCCGCTGCGCGAGGAGCTTCACGTTGCGGTCGGGCACGGCGCGCCTGACCTCGACCTGCGCGGTGTCCTTGCCCGCCAGGATGGCTTTCAGGAGGTTGGCCTTGGTGGCGGCGCGGTCCAGGGTCCAGCCGGTCTGGTCGGTGGCGACCCAGCTGCCCTTCACGTTGCGGAACACGGCGGGTTTGGGCTTGCGGGCGTTGATGTCCTTCTCCATCCGGTCGAGGATGGGCGTGATGGTGGTACTCAGGCGCCCCACCTTGCGGGACGCCTGCACCCCGGCGGTCGGCACCGGCCAGGACTTCACGATGGGCGTGGTCTTCAGCTCCCCCTTGCGGATGGTGCTGACCTCATCTTTCAGGATCAGTTTGAAGTCGGCCGCGTGCGCCGAGGCGACCAGGGCGAGGGTCAGGGTGGTCAGGAGACGCTTCACGGTCCTCAGCGTAGGCAGCGCCGCCTGACGGGCTGTGAGGCGAGGTTGCGCGAACCCTGACCTGCCTTTACGGCGCGCTTAGGGAACCAGGGGGGCCAGCGCCGCGAGCCGTCCGCGCAGGGTGGCCGCATCCGGCGCGACGAGGTTCACGTGCCCCACCTTGCGCCCGTGGCGGTGCGCCTTGTGGTACAGGTGCACGCGCGTGCCGCTCATGGCGTCGATGGCGGCCCAGTCGGGTTCCAGGGGCTGCCCGTCCGGGCCGTCCACGCCGACCACGTTCAGCATGGCGGTGGGATGCAGCGGCGCCCAGTCGGCCAGCGGCAGGTCCAGCACGGCGCGCACCTGCGCCTCGAACTGGCTGAGGCCGCCGCCGTCCTGCGTGAGGTGCCCGCTGTTGTGCACGCGCGGCGCCACCTCGTTGACCAGCAGGTCGCCGCCGGGCAGCACGAAGAACTCCAGGGTGATCAGGCCCTCCAGCGCCCAGGCGTCCGCGACGGCGCGGGCCAGCTCGCGGGCGCGGGCCCCGGTGCCGTCCGGGACCTGGGCGGGGTACACGCTGGTGCGCAGGATGCCGTCCCGGTGAACATTCTCGACGAGCGGCCCGAAGGCCACCTGCCCGGACGGCGTGCGTGCCACCGCGAGGCTCACCTCACGCTCGAAGGTCACGAAGCCCTCCAGCACGCACGGTACGCGGCCCAGGGCGTCCCAGGCGGCCCGCAGCTCGGCGTCGCTGCCCACGCGGGCCTGTCCCTTGCCGTCGTACCCGAGTTCGCTGGTCTTCAGGATGCCCCGGCCCCCGACCCGCGCCAGCGCACCGTCCAGGTCTCCCTCGGCCTCGATGACCTCGAAGGGCGCGGTGGTCGCCCCGGCGTCCCGCAGGGCCCGTTTCTCGCGGGCGCGGTGCTTGCTGCGGGCCAGCAGCGACCCTGCCGGGCGCACCGGCACGCGGCCCTCCAGCGCGGCGAGCGCCTCGACGGGAATGTTCTCGAATTCCAGCGTCACGGCGTCGCACGCGGCCAGTTCGTCCAGCCCGGCCGGGTCGGTGTACGGGGCGTGCAGGTGCCGGGCGCACAGCCGCGCCGGGGCCTGCGGGTCGGGTTCCAGCACGGTCACGCGCACGCCCAGCGGCAGCGCGGCCAGCGCGAGCATCTGCGCCAGCTGCCCGCCGCCCAGGATGCCCAGCGTCAGGTCGCGGCCCAGCGTGGTGCCTGGCGTGGTCATGCCTCGCCCGCCTGCGGGTGCCCGTCGAAGAACGGATCGTCCAGCACGCCCTGCGTCTGCGCGGCACGGAAGGCGTCCAGGCGGGCGCCCACCGCCGCGTCGGTCGTGGCGAGCATCGCGGCGGCGAACAGCGCGGCGTTCTTCGCGCCCGCCGCGCCGATCGCGAAGGTCGCCACGGGAACCCCGGCGGGCATCTGCACGATGCTCAGCAGGCTGTCCTGCCCCGACAGGGCGCGGGACTGCACGGGCACGCCCAGCACCGGCACGCGCGTGAACGCCGCCAGCATGCCCGGCAGGTGCGCCGCGCCGCCCGCGCCCGCAATGATGCACGCAAAATTCAGCCGCTCGGCCCGCGCGCCGTAGGTGGGCAGCAGCGCCGGGGTGCGGTGCGCGGACAGCACCCGCACCTCGTACGGCACGCCCAGGTCCCGCAGGACGTCCAGCGCGCCCCCCATGGTCTCGAAATCGCTGCGGCTTCCCATCACGACGCCCACCCGGGGGGCGGCCTGGACTGCAAGATCGTTCACGGCCCGCATCCTACCCGGCCCGGCCGGGTCCGCGCGTCGCCCTGTCCGGGCGGGGCCGCGCTAGCCTGCGCGGGTGAACGCCGAGCACGCCGATCCCGCCCGCACCCCCGCACGCCCGGACTACGACTGGCTGTACTCGCGCACCCGCGCGGGCCGGGCACGCGGGCCGGGCGGCGCGGCGGCGCTGCTCGCGCGGCTGGGCGACCCGCAGCAGGCCTTCCGGAGCGTGCGGGTGATCGGCACGAACGGCAAGGGCAGCACCTGCGCGATGCTGGAGGCCGGCCTGATCGCCTCGGGCGTCCGGGCCGGGCGGTTCACCAGCCCGCACCTGACGCACTTCGAGGAACGGGTCCGGGTGGACGGCGCGGACCTCTCCCCCGCCCGCACGGACGCCTTCATCCGCTGGGCGCAGACGCACGCGCCGGACACGGCGTTCTTCGACCTGACGCTGGCCCTCGCCTGCCAGGAATTCGCGCGGGCCGGCGTGGAAGTCGCCGTGATGGAGGCCGGGGTGGGCGGCCGCAGCGACGCCACCCAGACCCTGACGCGCGTGGCGGCGACCGTCATCACGAACGTGGACCTGGACCACGTGGGCGTGCTGGGCGGCACCGTGGAGGCCATCGCCGCCGACAAGGCCGGCGCGGCGCAGGCCGGCGTGCCGCTGCTGACCACCGCGACCGGCGCGGCGCTGGACGTGATCGCCGCCGCCGCCGCGCAGGCCGGGGCGCCGCTGCACACCCCGGACACCCACCCCGCCCTGTTCGCGCTGCCGCGCCCGCCCCGCCTGGAAGGACCGCACCAGCACCGCAACGCCGCGCTGGCCGCCGCGACCCTGCGCACCCTGGGGTACGGGCCGGGCGTGGACGCCGCCCTGAACGCCACGCATCCCGCCCGCCTGGAACGCTTTCAGGTGGACGGCCGCGCGGTCCTGATCGACGGCGCGCACAACCCGCACGCCACCCACGCCCTGGCCGCCGCGCTGCGCGGCACGCCGGTCCACACGCTGCTGTTCGGGAACCTGGCCCGCAAGGACACCGCCGCCACCCTGGCCCCGCTGCTCCCCCTGACCCGGCAGCGGGTGTTCACCGCGCCCGGCGACCTCGCCACCCCCCCGCAGGAACTCGCGGCGGCGCACGGCGGCGAGGCCACTGCCGACATGACGGCCGCCCTGGCCCGCGCCCTGGCCCTCACCCCGCCCGGCGGCACCCTGCTCGTGACCGGCAGCCTGTACCTCGCCGGGCACGTCCGCGCGCGAGTGCTCGCCCCGGACAGCCACCCCACTTGACAGGTAACGGAACGGCCCGTATACTTCCCCTCGCTCTGGATCGTTAGCTCAATTGGCAGAGCAGCTGACTCTTAATCAGCGGGTTGTAGGTTCGATTCCTACACGATCCACCAGACCAGACCCCCACCCCGCGTGGGGGTTTCTGCTTGCCGGAATTCAGCGTCGCCTGTGGCCGTTCTCATGCAGGCCGGACCGTGTTCACCGGGCGTTGGCTCGGTGGGTCCTGTTACGGGGCGCGGTGGGCCAGGGTGGTGTGCTGGGTGCATGACGAACGATCAGCGGACCGGCGGGCGGACCACCACAGGGGCGTTCATGGCGGCGTTGCAGCAGGCGGAGGCGACGGGGGACGTGTCGGCCCTGCTGGCGCTGCACGCGCCGGACGTGACGCTGCGCAACCTGACGCAGCAGACCTGGGAGGGCGAGGCGGGCGCGCGGGCGTTCTGGGAGACGTACCTGGGGAACTTCAAGGAGATCCGCAGCGAGTTCACGCGCAGCCACGAGGCAGGCGGGCTGGGGGTCATGGAGTGGACGGCGTCCGGCCGGCTGCGGGGCGGGCACCCGGTGGAGTACCGGGGCGTCAGCCTGATCGACCTGAGCGGCGGGCAGGTCGCGGCGTTCCGCACGTACTACGACAGCGCGGCGTTCGTGGTGACTCCCGCCTGAGCGCCGGCAGGCACCGGTCCGGCCTGACGGCGGGCGGGGCAGGTACACTGCCGTCATGTTGCTGTACGGTCGGAATCCGGTTTTAGAGGCGCTTCAGGACGGGCGCGTGTCCGAGGTGCTGGTGGCGCGCGGCGTCGAGGAAGCGTTCGTGGCGCAGCTCAAGGCAACGGGCGTGCGTCTGCGCTTCGCGCCCCGCATCGAGCTGGACCAGCTGGCGGGCACCACGCAGCACCAGGGGGTCATGGCCGAGGTCGAGGACCTGGCCTGGGCGCAGGTGGACGACATCCTGGCGCTGGCCGAGGAGCGCGGCGAGGACCTGCTGATCGTGCTGCTGGACGGCATCACGGACCCCCGGAATTTCGGGGCGATCATCCGCAGCGCGGAGGTGCTGGGCGCGCACGGCGTGGTCGTCGAGGAGCGCAGGAGTGCGCCGCTGTCGCCGGTCGTGGCGAAGACGGCGGCCGGCGCCACGAGCTACCTGCCGGTCGCGCAGACGAAGAACCTGCCGCGCCTGATCGAGCAGCTCAAGCAGGAGAACGTGTGGGTGTACGGCGCGGCGGGCGAGGCGGCCGAGGACGTGCGCCGCGTGGATTTCAGCGGGAAGGTGGCGCTGGTGATCGGCGCGGAGGGCGAGGGGATGCGCCGGCTGGTGCGTGAGAAGTGCGACGCGCTGGTCAGCATTCCGGTGCGGGGGCGGGTGCAGAGCCTGAACGCGTCGGTCGCGGCGGGCATCCTGCTGTTCGAGGCGACGCGGGGCCGGGCGTGACCCTGCGCGTCGAGAGGGTGACCAGCGGGGCCTTCGAGCTGGAGGTCCTGCCGGAGATGGGCGCCAGCGTCCTGAACCTGCGGGCCGCGTCGGGCCGTCCGGTGATGCGGCCCGTGAACCTGTCGGACGTTCAGACCAGCAGCCAGTGCGCGAGTTTCACGCTGCTGCCGTTCAGTAACCGCATCCGGGACGCGCGCTTCACGTTCGCGGAACGCGAGGTGCCGCTGCGGGTGAACACGAAAGACGGACTCGCGCAGCACGGGGACGTCCGTAACCGCCCCTGGCAGCTGGAGGAACGTTCCGACCGCCACCTGCGGTACGCCTTCGACAGCCGGTCCTTCGCGGACATCAACTGGCCGTGGGCGTTCACGGCGCAGGTCGAGTACCGCCTGCACGGCCCGCACTTCGACACGACCCTGACCCTCACGAACGCCGACACCCGGGACATGCCGGCCGGGATGGGCCTGCACCCCTACTACGTGCGCGTGCAGGACGGCGTGGACGCGGCGTTGCAGCTCGGCGCGGACCTGAAGTACGACACGGACGAACGCCTGCTGACGGTGGGTGGCGCGCGGCCCGTCCGGGCCGACGAGGACTACCGGACGCCCAGCCCGGTCGGGGGGCGTTTCATTGACGGGACGTACACCGCCTGGGACGGCCTGACCCGCCTGGACTGGGGGGTGCGGGCGCTGACGGTCACGGCCGACAACGTGTACTCGCACGCGGTGGTGTTCACCGCGCCGGACGGCACGCTGGCGCTGGAACCCGTGTCTCACGCCACGGACGCGTTCAATCTCGCGGCGCAGGGCGTGGCGGGCGTGGACGCGCGGGTGCTGGTGCCCGGGCAGAGTCTGGCCGGAACGGTCCGCGTGACCCTCGAAGGCGACTGGTAGCCCCCCCCCTTCAGCCGGTGGCGAGCAGCACGCCCTGGGCGTCCCGGAGTTCGAATTCCCGGCGGTCACGGCTGCCCATCCAGGTGAGCGCCTCGAGCAGGTCGTCGGTTTCCTTCATGACTTCCGGCTCGGCGTACCCGGTCCACACGACCCGGTAGGTGCGCCGCGTGGCGGGGGGCACCCAGCGTTCCCCCTCGTCCTCTTTCACGAATGCTCTCGACATCCTTCCAGTCTGCGCGCCGGGCATGACGCGCGGGTGGGGCGGACGTTCAGGCAGCTTCATGCCCCCGCGCCGGTCAGCGCGGTCACTCCTGCAGGTCGGGCACGCTGGCCCTGGGGACCAGGGTGATCTGGGCCGTCCGGGCCTGCCCGCCCCGGGTGTACCCGAGGGTGATGGTATCCCCGATCCTGGCGCGGCGGATGGCGCTGATGACCTCATCGGCGTCGCGGGTGCGCTGGCCGTTCACGCTGGTCACGATGTCCCCCAGGCCGGTCAGGCTGCCCTGGTCGTCGAAGGTGCTGCCGCGCAGACCGGCGCGTTCGGCGGGACTGCGGCGCGCGACGCCACTGATGACCGCGCCGTCCAGGCCCGCCTGACCGCTGTGAACCGGGTCGAACAGCAGTCCCACGACCGGCACGTCCCGTTTCTCTCCGGCGCGCAGGGCGGTGATCAGGGGGCCGCCCTCGACGACCGGCACGGCGTAACTGCGGCGCGTCTGGCCGCTGCCGTCCAGGCTGATGTAGCTGACGACCCCGATGGCCTGCCCGGTCGGGTCGAGGATCGGGCCGCCGCTGTCGCCCGGGGCGAGCGGCGCACTCATTTCCAGGGTGCCCTGCGGGAAGTCGGCCCGGCCCGCCTGGGCGTTCAGGCCCAGCAGGGTGCCCCGGCGGGGCTGCAGGTAGTCGCCGCCGCTGTTGCCGATGGCCAGCACGGACTCGCCCACGCGGGGGGCGCGCGGGGCGAGCGGCAGGAACGGGAATCCGCCGGCCGAGGCGTTGACTTTCAGCAGGGCCACGTCCGCCTGCGCGTCGAAGGCCGTGACCCGCGCCGGGTACGACCGGCCGCTCAGGGTGCTGATCTGGAACAGGCGGCCACCGCTGACCACGTGGTACGCCGTGAGAACCAGGCCGTCCTCGCTGATGAAGAAGCCGGTGCCGATCCCGGCGTTCTGCGTGGCCGGATTGACGCTCTCGACGCGCACGGTGGCGGGCCGGGCCGAGTCGAACAGGTCTCGGGTGGCGGCCGGCAGCTGGTTGGGCAGCGCCGGGGTCTGCGGGGCGGGGCGGGGCGTGGGGGCCGGCTCGACCGGCAGCCGGGCGTCTGGCAGCAGGTACGCGGCCAGCGCGAGGATCAGCAGGACCGGAAGCCAGGGCGAGGCGCGCACGCCGCCAGTGTAGAGCGGTCGCGCGGCGGTGACGGTGGGCGAAGGAACCGAAGGGCGGGGGCAGACCACCCGCCCCGCATTCTTGCTTGACAAGATACCGGAGCTTCATTACCTTGCTTGACAAGACACAGCCTGGAGGCCCCCCCGTGAATCCACTGAAATCCGGCACCCTCGACCTCGCCCTGCTCGCCGCCCTTCAGGACCAGCCCCGCTACGGCCTGGACATCCTCAGGCACGTGAACGAACGCAGCGGCGGCCTCTTCGACCTGCGCGAGGGCAGCCTCTACCCCGCCCTGCACCGCCTCGTGAAGGCCGGGTGGGTCGACAGCGACTGGCAACCCAGCGACCGCGGCGGCGCGCCCCGCAAGGTGTATCACCTGACCAGTGAGGGCCGCGCCGCCCTGCACGCCAAACGCCAGGAATGGCAGACGCTGCGCGGCGCGCTCGACGCCCTGCTGATCCGCGCCCTGCTACGTCGCGCCCTGCCCCGGCGGTCCGCGTGACTCGCCGTCTGCCCCGCCCCCGCCGGCCCCTGAGTGCCGACGCGTACATCCACCACGCCACGCGCGGCCTGCCCAGAGCCGAACGCCTGGACGCCGCTGCCGAACTCCGCGCGCACCTGACCGAACGCATGCAGGAGCATCAGGCGCACGGCTTCTCCCCCGAGGAAGCCGAGTACCTCGCCGTGCGCGGCATGGGCGACCCGCAACCCGTCAACCGGGGCCTGCTCGGACACGCCTTCACGCACCGCGCCGGATGGCTCACGCTGGCGGCCCTCCTCGTGGGCGGCCTGGGCTGGACCGCGTACCGCGAGTGGCTGCCCCCACGCGAGGGCGCGCAGTTCGGCCCGATGAACCAGCGGGACATCAACGCGCTGTTCAGCGACAAGGACGCCCCGCGCGGCACATACCAGGGCGTGACCCTGACTTACCCACGCGGTACGAAAGCCGTGCTGTACGTGACCGTCAGCAGCACTGAAGACAAGTACCGTCCAGAACAGGTCAGTCTGTTCACGAAGAACCTCGTGGAAGACGAGGAGCAGAACTTCACGGGCCGCATTCCCGGCAGTTACCGCTATCAGGAACGCGTCCTGCTGAGCGCGTGGCGCATGACCTGTGGCGGCCAGGAACGCAGTGGCCTCTACAAGACCGGGTACGGCCTGCCCTCACCCTTCGAGAACTCGGGCATGAGTGGCTACAGCGGGCCGGGCGGCATGATCGTCGGCGCCTGCGCGAATCCCAGCGTGCGCCTGCACGTGGTCAGAGACCGGCTGAGCACGCAACCGCCGACCAACGTTTCCAGGGTCGTGCCGCCGGACGGCGAAAACGGCGTCATGACCGCTCACCGTCCCCTCAAACTCAACGAGTGGAGTGTCCTGTACCGGCTGCGGGTGGACCCGGAACGTGACAGCGCCTGGTTTGGCGGAACATCCACCGAACCGAAGGGGGCGCAGCCACGCGGGATGTATGTGGCGGTCATGCCACTGGATCACGTCCCGAACAATGCGGATGGGTACAGCTGGGGTGGCATGTCCGTTGGCTTCAAGGGTGAGGAACCCATTCCGCTGCCGCCGCTGGTGACGGATCAGCCGGGCGGGTGATGCCCTAGGCTGGGCGTCATGCGTTTCTGGCTGTTGAAATCGGAGCCCGATGTGTTCGGCTTCGCGGATCTGGTGCGGGTGGGGCGGGAGCCGTGGAATGGCGTGCGGAACTATCAGGCGCGGAATTTCCTGCGCGAGATGCGCGAGGGGGACCTGTGCCTCTTCTACCATTCGAACGCGCGACCGGCGGGCGTGGCGGGCGTGGCGCGGGTGTGCCGCGCGGCGTACCCGGATGACCTTCAGTTCGACCCCGGGAGTCGGTATTTCGATCCGAAGTCCACGGTGGACGCGCCGCGCTGGAGGATGGTGGACGTGGAGCCGCTGATCGCGTTCCCGCAGGTGGTGGCCCTGGATACCTTGCGGGAGATGCCGGAGTGGGACGGGTCGGCCCTGACCCGCAAGGGCTCGCGCCTGAGCGTGCTGCCGGTGGAGGCCGGGGCGTTCTGGGCGACGCTGGACGCGGCGGGCCTGAGCCTGGAGGAGGTGGGCGGCGTGCTGGGGTGAGTGGGGGGTGTGCTTTGACACTGTGCGAACGCCGGGGGTACAGTCAGGCGTTCAGTCACAGTTCACTGCGTGTTGAGACGTTTTTCACAGCGCTGGCGCGGCGCGTGACCCTAACGTCAGATAAAGAAAAGGAGAATACCCCATGGAATTACTTCTGGCTGGAGTGGTCATCGTGATTTCCCTGCTTCTCGCCGCGTGGCAGGAGCGGCCTTCCGCCCGCGAACGCCGCGGCCGCTGAGAGACCGGCGGCGCAGGGCAGGCCCGCACGGGGTGAGCACGGTCACGACCGGTCACTGCACCGAGTCCCGGTCAGAGTTCCGTGAGGGCGCCCCTTTCTATACTGCACACTCATGTCTCCTCTCTGGCCCGGTCAACAGCACACTCCTGGTTCCCGTCTCGCCGCCCTCCTCCTGCGCCTGTCGGGCTGGACGGCCGTCCTGGAACCCCCGCCCGGGCTGAAGTGCGTGGGGGCGGCGGCCCCGCACACCAACAACGCGGATTTCTGGCCGGGTCTGTTCTGGAAGTGGTCCACCCGCACCCCGGTGCATTTCGTGGCGAAACGGGAACTGTTCACGTTTCCCCTGGGGCTGTTCATGCGGGCGGTGGGCGGCATCGCGCTGGACCGGCGACGCAGCGGCGGGAATTTCGTGGACGCCGTGGTGGACATCATCGAGCGGGAGCGGGAGATCGTGATGATCGTCGCGCCGGAAGGCACCCGCAGCGGCGGGCAGTACTGGAAGACCGGCTTCTACTACATGGCGCTCGAGGCGAAGGTGCCGATCGGCGTGACGGCCCTCGACTGGAAGCGGCGGCGGGTGGGCATCATCGGGTACGTCATGCCGACCGGGGACATCGAGGCGGATTTCGCTGTGATCCGCGAGATGCTGCGTGACGTGCGGGGCCACACGCCCGCCAACGAGATTCCGGCGTTCCCGCGGCCTGCCAGCGCGGGCGGGCCGGGCCGCACCTGACGGTCAGGCCGGGGGGAGGTCAGGATCGGGGTCGGGCGCGCCGTCCTCGTGGCCCTTCAGGCCGCGGATTTCCTCGATGAAGCGTTCAAGGCTGTCGAAATCCCGGTAGACGGAGGCGAAACGGATGTACGCCACGTCGTCCAGGGGACGCAGGAAGGTCATGGCGCGCCGGCCGATCTCGGTGGCGGGAATCTCGGCGGTCTGCACCTCGTCCTCGAATCCGTACGCGAAGGCGCGCAGGGCAGCCGGGTCGACCGGGCGTTTCTCGCTGGCGAGTGTCAGGCCGCGCAGCAGTTTGTCCGGGTTGAAGGCCTCGCGCGGGCCACTGCGCTTGATGACCATCAGCGGTTCGAGTTGCGCGCGTTCGTACGTGGTGAAACGCCGCGCGCAGTTCAGGCATTCGCGGCGGCGTCGGATGCTGGCCCCGTCGTCACTGGGCCGGGAGTTCACGACCTTGCTGTCCGGCGCCGAACAGTACGGGCATCTCACAGCGGGTAGGCGTCCAGGGCGCGCATTTTCGGAATGGGCGGCATGGGGACGTCCATCACGTTGCCGCGCAGGTGGGTCATGCCGGGCGTGGCGAGGGCCAGCACGGCGGCGCTCAGGGGCCGGTCGAGGCTGTCGTCGCCGCTGCTGGCGCGGCCCGGCAGCAGCAGGTTCAGGCGCAGGTCCTCGGTGTGGGCCTGCTCGACGAGGCCGCGCAGCGCGCCGCGTTGCGGGTGGACCTGCAGGCCGCGCTCGTCGAGGTGCGGGCCGACGATGGTGAGCCACGAGCCGGGCTGGCGGCGGCGGATGACCTGCGTGATGGCGACGCTGCTTTTCACGTTGCAGTTGAACAGGTCCATCCACTCGTTCTCGCTCAGGGACGTGAATTCAGTGTGGGCGCGTTTGTCGGCCAGGTGGACGGTGCCGTGCAGCACGCCGAAGATCTCCATGATGCGGGTGTAGGCGCTGATCCAGTCGAGAGGCACGCCCACGTCGGCCTTCATGGGGATGGCGTGTCCGCCGGCATGTTCGAGTTGACTGGCGGCGGCGGCCAGGGTCTCGCTGTTGTTACCGATCAGGACGACGCTGGCCCCGGCGCGTGCCAGGGCGGCGCTGATGGAGCGCCCGTAGCCCTGGTCGGCGCTGGTGACGGCGATCACTTGACCGTTCAGCACCTCCCCGAGGGTCACCTGGGGTCCGGTCGCGGGCGTGAACTGCTGCGTCATACCCTTCAGCATAGAGCATCGGCCCGCCGGGTCGCCGCGGCGGGTCAGCCGGTCCGGGGCAGGGGTTTGAGTGCGTCCAGGGGCGGGTTGCTGGCCCGGTGGCCGCGGCCGCAGGGATGGCACCAGTAGCCCTGGTCACCGTCGCGCAGGTCGTGCAGGGTCAGAGGCGCGGCGCAGTGGGGACAGACGTGCATCAGGCCGCGTCCACTGGACGGCAAAGGATCAGCCTGCTTACGAAATTGACGCTTCATATTACGATGATAACAGAGCACGGTCGGGTGTCATGCGGACTCGCATTGAATGGCTTACAAAGCCGTTCAATCCGAGCGGAGCGAGCAGGAGAGAAACGGATTCCGGACGTGGAGTTGGCAGATCGGTGGTGTTCCGATCTGTCAACGAAACAAACGGAGTCCGTATCATACGGCCCGCCGTCCGTTCCGCCCTCCACCCGGAACACCACCGGGTTGCCAACGCCAGGCCCGGCAGCCCGCTCCGCTCCTCCGCTGCGGGGCCGCTCTGCGAGTCACCTCCGCCCCGATTGAACGTGTCTGCAACCCATTCAACCGGAGTCCGTATCAAATACCGGTCCCACAGCCCCCACAGGCAGGCGGCGCCCCCCACTCCCCGGGGAACGCCGCCCGGCCCACCCGGCCTACAGGTCAGGCTCGTCGCTGAACTCGGGTTCTCCCCGCACCGCCGCGACCGGATCCCCCACCCGCCGCCGCTTGCGCAGCATCGCCGGTTCCTTGTCCAGATTGAACACGAAATGCCGCGGCCGACGCTCCCGCAACCACGTCTCCAGCGCCACCAGCCGCGGCCGGAACCGGATGAACTCCCGCAACTGCCGGATCGGCACGAAGCGCGCCTCCTGCACGTCCCGGTCCGGGTCACGCGGCTCCAGCTTCCCGCCCACCTCACGCCCGGTATAGAAGAACTGCAGGTGATGTCCCCACGTCACCGCCTGGAACTCCACGATGAACGCCAGGTCCCGCAACTCCACGACCAACCCCGTCTCCTCGAAGGTCTCGCGGCGCGCACCGTCCTGCACCAGCTCACCGGACTCCAGGCCACCCTTGGGCAGCGACCAGCGGCCCCGCTCCCGCACCAGCAGGATCTCGTCGCCGCGCAGCACGATGCACCCCACCCCGATGCGCGGGTCCGCCAGCGGCCGCTTCTGCCCGCGCTTGCTCGGCGCGGCCGGCGTGGGCACCGCCGTGGTGTTCGTCACCTGACCCGGCCGGGGCTGCGCGGGCGAACTCCCGCCCCGCCGCCGCCTGCGCCTGCGCTGCCCGCCCGCCTGACCTGCCGTCTTCGCCTGATCCTCCGCCATTACACTCCCTCCGGCGCAAGATCATTGAACCGTACGTGCGAACTGTGAAACTGCAACTTCACCGTGCCGACCGGCCCGTTACGCTGCTTCCCGATAATGATCTCCGCGATGCCCTGCTGATCCGTTTCCTTGTTGTAGTACTCGTCGCGGTAGATGAACATCACGATGTCCGCGTCCTGCTCGATCGCTCCCGACTCACGCAGGTCCGACAGCATCGGCCGGTGGTTCGGCCGCTGCTCGACCGCACGTGACAGCTGCGACAGCACGATGATCGGCACCTCCATCTCACGCGCCAGACCCTTCAGACCACGCGAAATGGTACTGATCTCCTGCTGCCGGTTATCACTGCCGCCACTGCTCTTGCCGCCCGACATGAGCTGCAGGTAATCGATCACCACCAACCCCAGCTGCCCGTGCTGCGCCGCGATCCGCCGCAGCTTGCTGCGCAGGCCGTTCAGCGTCAGGTCCGCCTCGTCGTCAATGATCATCGGCGCGTCCGCCAGGCGACCCGCCGCGTGCGCCAGCCGCTCGAAATCACGCTCGTTCAGCTGCCCGCTCCGGATGCGGTTCATGTCCACCCGCGCCTCACTGCACAGCATGCGCAGCGCCAGCTGCACCGCCGGCATCTCCAGACTGAACACCGCGACCGCCTTCTCACCCCGCAACGCCACGTTCTGCGCGATGGACAGCGCGAACGCCGTCTTCCCCATCGACGGACGGGCCGCCAGAACGTTCAGGCTGCCCTTCTGCAGGCCACTGATCTGCTCGTCCAGATCACGGAAACCGCTGCTCACGCCGTCCGGAATGCCCTTGTTCTGGTGCAGCAGCGTGATGTACTCGAAGGTCTCCGTGACGACCTCGTTCATCGCCTGGTACGCCTCGCCCTTCTTCTTCTGCTCGGCCACCTCGAAGATCATCTTCTCTGCGCGGTCCAGCAGGTCCTCCAGCGGCAACTGCCCCTCGTACGCCAGCTGCATGGCCTTCCCGGACGCGCTGATCAGCGCCCGCAACGTGTGCTTCTCCTGCACGATCCGCGCGTAATGCTCCGCGTACGCCGCCGTGGGCACCTGATCCGACAGACCGATCAGGTACGCCAGGCCACCCACCTCGTCCAGCTGCCCCTTCACGCGCAGGTCCTCGCTGAGCGTCACGAGGTCCACCGGCTCACCCCGCTCCTGCAGGGTGCGCATGGCCGTGAAGATCTTCCGGTGCCCCTCGCGGTAGAACATCTCCGGAGTGACCGAATCCCCCAGCTGATTCAGGGTGTCGTTGTCGAGCAGAATGCTGCCCAGCACGCTGATCTCAGCGTCGTTACTGTGCGGCGGAACGCGCGGCGTGAGTTCCAAGACAAGCCTCTCTTCCGGCACGCGACGCGCGCCACGGCCCCCGCAGGAAACCCAGCGCCGCGCACGCGACCACAAATTCAAGTAAGTGTGGGGACGAAAGCGCCCCATTCGCCCGGGCAGACCAACACACCCCGGCTGAACTGCCCAGCAGCATAGCACCCCAGCTCCCCCGCACGGCAGCCTGCCGGATTCCACCTGTGTCCCTGCCGGATCCGCGCAGCTCCGGTCCGTCAATTCCACGCCCGGAACCGGCCGCCCCCCCACACCACTACCCCACGGCGCACGTCCCCACCCACCTGACCGCCAGCACAACCCCGACAGTGGCCGCCACTGACACAGACCGCTGTCTGTTCCCATGGCAACCCGCCCACGCGCCGAACTGCCAACGCCACACCCGTCAGTCCGCCGGGCTCCCAGTCACTCTGCGGCGCCGCTCCGCGCGTCCGCCTGACACAACCTTACACACCCCACACACAGTTCAAGATCACAAAAAAAACACCACCAGCACAATCAAATCCCCCACCACGCCCGGCCACGCCGAACGTCACACAGAACGCAATTCCGTAAGACTCCTGTGAGAAACCCAGCCGTACCTTGAATACAAGCAAGGACGGGAGACACCCGCACCTGCCACAGCCATACGCAGGCAGGACCGGCCCCATACATACCTCAACCGGACCCGCCGCACCCAGGAGAACAGCATGAAAAACAGCACCCAGGGCTTCACCCTCATCGAGCTGCTCATCGTCATCGCCATCATCGGCATCCTCGCCGCCGTCCTGATCCCCAACCTGCTCGGCGCCCAGAAACGCGCGTACGACACTGCCGCCAGCGCCTGCGCCAACGAGATCAAGAACAAAGAAGCGCTCTACCTGATCGACAAAAACACCTACGCCACGAAAGCTGAACTCACTGGCGATTACGCTCCCAACTGCGACAGCAAGGTCACCTGGACGCAGGTTGGAACCCCTACTGCTACCGCCTTCCAGTTCACCACCACGCACGCTGATGGCACGAAGACCTACACCATCACCAACACCGCCCTGACGAACGCCGCGAAGAGCTAAAATTCCAATACACAGAGCCCCCGTCCTCGGATGGGGGCTCTGTCATAGGCACTTATGCATCAGAACGGATTTACCCTAATAGAATTGCTGATCGTCATCGCCATCATTGGTCTTCTGGCAGCTGTCCTTATTCCCAGTATCCTGGGTGCGCAGAGTCGTGGTTACGATACCGCCGCTTTGGGTTGTGCTAACGAGATCAAGAGTAAACAGGCTATGTTTCTCATTGATGAGAGAAGGTACGCCACCCTGGCCGAACTGACAGGTCAATACCAGCCAGGATGCGTCGCAGAAGTGAGCGTGCAGGAGATAAGTACCCCAAGCTCTGTGAGCTATGAGATATCCACTCAGCATAAGAACGGCTCAAAAATGTATATAATTTCGAACAAAGAGCTTTTGACGGCCAAGTGATTCCCGACCAGCATCGCGTTTTATGCTTGAATACTCCTGGTATGACGAGAAATTCCAACATAGAATTGAAGAATCCACTACACCTTCTCACAATCTGTCTAGCTACCCTGCTGCTTATCATAAATCCAGGAGTTTACCTCGAAACGGATCCAATATATCTTGATCCCAAAGATATCACATTAAAATACCTAATTCTTCCATCTAGCGTTTATGCCATATACTTAACGCGCAGAGCCATGCCTTCCGGAATAGCTCTGCGCCTACTGCTTCTGCTTGGAACTTGGCTCATTTTACTACTCATACTTACAAAATTTTCCTCAGAGCTTTGGATAGGTCCATCCGATCGACGTGATGGCGTTTTCAGTCACCTCATATATATTTCCGTCGCCTTGGCTGGGTTGTTTGTCGCCACTTCCGACACGAAGCTTTCGCGTCAAAACTACAGATATCTAAGCGTCGCCGCAGTTGCCGCTTCGCTTTTTGCTGTTTCACAGCAACTCGGATTGCTGGGCGTGCCGGGCATGGATCTTCCCGGTACTTCTGCCACGGTGGCAGGCGGCACCCTGGGCAATCGGGGTTATATGGGCGGAGCGCTTGCACTACTCCTGCCCCTCAGTATCTGGCTGGCGAGAAACCGTCCAGGTCTGTGGTCGTATGCAGGTCTGATCATTGTGACCTGGGGTCTAAGCGCAACAGTGACTCGAGGCGCATGGATTGCAGGACTGGCGGGCGTATGTGTTCTGTGGATCACCCGTCAGCTTACGTTGAAGGTCATCCTGATGCTGTTTACCGGGATAGCACTCTCACTAGCAGCAGCCTTTTTTCTGCCTGACGCACCCGTACGATCTTTTTCAGGCAGTTCCCCCGCAGCTATCCTGACTGACAACTCTGGACGCACAGTCCTGTACCGATCAGCCCTTATAGGAATCACCGAACGCCCTCTGTTGGGCTGGGGCGGGAATGCGCTATGGAAGGTGATGGCAGAGCGTTCTGATCAAGAGCTGCTCGCAGAGGGGGGGGCACCTGCGCATGTCCGTGCAGAGCGGAGAGATTTCGGTGTAAATGCTCCTCCCAGTTTCATTCTGACCTTGCCGACAGGCGAGAAACATTGGTTCTTTCTCTCCGTGAATAAAGTCCATAACGAGTATCTCGACTATGCCTTGACTTATGGCATTCCTGCGGCTGTACTTTTTACCCTATTGCTGGGGTATGGCATCTGGAACGCATGGACGACAGCACCGGTTCTGTCCGCCTGTCTGGTCGCTTACGGCGTCTACTTGTTGACCTGGCCTGAGGTGATCCGGTTTGCACCGATAGCGTGGTTCCTGCTTGGCCTCGCTCTGGCACAGCGCCGTGGCGTTACAGTCGAGACATGACCTACTCCGCCCTGAAAGAATGGGATACCCAGTCCCGCCTCCTGACCGCTGGTTCCCTGTCGCTGCTCGTCCGGAAGGGGGGGATCATGGAGACGCATGAGGGGTTTGAGGTAGAGCACCGGTCGTTCCTTCTCTACCCCACCTTTCTGCACCAGAATCCGGCGGAGCTTCAGCCGCAGTATCAGTCGCTGCTGCGTGATGATCCGCAGCCGGGCGTGATCGGGTTTCCGGCGCTGGCGGAGGTGGTGGCGGTCCATAGGGTCGAGTCGCTGGACAGGGCACTCAGGCTGGAGCCTCTGCAGGCGTTGACGGGCGCGGCGATCGGGCGGCGCTTTCACTACCGGAACCGGCCGTGGGTGCATGCGTTGCTGTTGCGGGTGCGGCCGCTGGTAGAGCCGCTGGTGCTGCCGGAGTCGGCGGGGATGCTGGGCTGCGTGAGCTGGGTGCCGCTGGGGGACGTGACGGTGCGGGCCGGGGACCCGGTGGTGCCGGAGGACGTGCTGGAGGCGCGGCGGCTGGAGCTGGAGCAGCTACTGGCATGAGTGAAGGGGGAGGCCGCGTGGCCTCCCCTCTGCTGTTGCGGGTGCGCCCCTGTTACTGGGCGTCGAGGTCGTAGTTGTTCAGGAGGGTGGTCTGCACGCCGCCCTGGTCGTCGGCGAGGTTCCAGCCGGTTTTCGTTCCGGCGAGGAACTGGTTGTCGCGCTGGGCGAGGACGAGGCGTTTGCCGTTGTCTTTGCTGAGGACGGTGTCGCCGGCGTCGTAGCGGCCGTTGCTGTTGGCGTCGCGGAACACGATCACGCGGTAGTAGCCGTAGGGGACGTTGCTGGGCAGGTCGAGGGCGTACCCGCCCGTGAGGAAGCGGTCGATGATCTGGCCCTGGGTGCCGTCGGCGGTGTACTGGCCGCCGTTGTACCCGACGATGGCGAGGCGGAGGTTCTGGTCGGGCGTGAAGCCGCGCAGCTGGCCGGTGACGTCCTTGCGGACGGGGTTGCCGGCGAGGGTGCAGGCGCTGAGGGTCAGGGTGCCGAGGGCGGCGGCGGTCAGCAGGGTTCTCATGGTGGGGCCTCCGGGGGCGGTGAGTGGCTGCACGGTAACGTGGTGGGTGGGTGCCGGGTAGGCGGGCTTCCTTGCGGCCTTTCTCATGGGTGGTGGGGAGGGGTGGGGCGCCGGGGACGGCGGGGGCCTATACTCGCGGGCATGCAGAGGCAGCCGTTTACAGCGTTGGCCGCCGTGTACGACGCGATCATGGCGGATGTGGAGTACGACCACTGGGCGGACTTCGTGCTGACGTTCGCGCGGGACGGTGGCCTGGATGGGTCGGGGGGGGCGCTGGACCTGGCGTGCGGGACGGGCGGGTTCACGCGGGAGTTGCGTGCGGCGGGTCTGGAGGTGACGGGCCTGGATTTCAGTGAGGAGATGCTGCGCGAGGCGCGCTCACGGTTGCCGGGGGTGCCGTTCGTGCAGGGTGACCTGCGGTCGTTCGCGCTCCCGGAGCGGTTCTCGCTGGTGACGTGCGTGTTCGACAGTCTGAACAACCTGCTGACGCCGGAGGATCTGGGCGCGGCGCTGGGGCGGGCGCGGGCGCACCTGCGGCCGGGTGGGTTGTTCGCGTTCGACGTGAACACGCGCGTGGGCGTGCGGGAGTTGTGGGAGGGGGACGCGATCGAGGGTCTGGCGCCCATGGCGGATGGCGGCGAGGTGCACTACCACTGGTCGCATCATCATGACGCGGAGGCGGACCTGGGGGTGGTGCAGGCGTTCTGCCGGGTGGGTGAACTGGAGTTCGTGGAGACGCACCGGGAACGTGGGTACGACCCGGCGGACCTGGAGCCGCTGCTGGCGGCGGCGGGCTTTGCGCGGTGGGAGATCGTGGAGTACCCGGATTACGCGCCGCCGGAACCGGACGCGCCGCGCGTGTGGGTGTTCGCCTGGGCGGGGAGCGACCAGTGACCGGGCCGGGCCTGGCAGGACAGGGCCTGCCGGTGCTGGGCGCGGGCGGGTGGGGCACGGCCTTGGCGGTGAACGCGGCCCGCAACGGCCCGGTGACGCTGTGGGCGCGGCGCGAGGCGTTCGCGGCGGAACTGGACCGTGAGCGGGTGAACGCGGAGTACCTGCCGGGCGTGACGTTGCCGGTGAACCTGCGGGTCACGCCGGACCTCGCGGGTGCGGTGGCGGGGGCGGCGTTCGCGCTGGTGGTCGTGCCGAGCGTGGGCGTGCCGGACCTGCTGGCCGAACTGCCGCGGGAGCTGGGCGTGGTGCTGTGCGCCAAGGGCCTGGGGCCGGACGGGGGGCAGTTGACGGTCCTGGCGCGCCGCCTGGGTTTCGGGCGGGTGGCGGTCCTGAGCGGCCCGAATCACGCCGAGGAGGTCGGGCGGGGCCTGCCGGCCGCGACGGTCGTCGCCAGCCGGGACGCGGCCTTCGCGCAGGAGGTGCAGGCGGCCCTGATGACCCCGGCCCTGCGGGTGTACACCAGTGCCGACGAGACGGGCGTGGAACTGGGCGGCGTGCTGAAGAACGTGGTGGCGCTCGCGGCGGGCATGGTGGACGGGCTGCGTCTGGGCGACAACGCCAAGGCGGCGCTGATCACGCGCGGCCTGCGTGAGATGGACCGCTACCTGCGGGCCGTGGGTGGGCAGGAGGACACCGTGTACGGCCTGAGTGGCCTGGGTGACCTGGTGACCACGGCCACCAGTCGCCACAGCCGGAACCGCGCGGCGGGCGAGGCGATCGCGCTGGGCGAGCACCCCGGTCAGGGGGGGAAGGTCGTGGAGGGGCTGCGTACGGCGGCCCTGCTGGACGCCTGGGCGCAGGCGCAGGGGGTGGACCTGCCGATCGTGCGGGCGGTCGCGCAGGTCGCGGTGGGCGCGTGGACGCCGCAGGCGGCCCTGGCGGAACTGATGACGCGGGACGCGAAACCCGAACGTCTCGACTGACCGTCTCGCCGGGCGCAGCCTGGCTGAAGGCGGGGACGGTCTTTGCCCGGTGCGGGCGTTGACGGGGGGCGGTTTCCTGCGTCCCACAGCGGCTTTAGCCGGTCTTCATGCTGGCCGGAATCGCAGTATCTTGTACTTCAAATCGAATCCACGTACAAGTGCTTGTACGTCCTGCGGGCGGGTGGTACAGTCAGCCATCTAAGGAACGGCCCACTTCACCGGCCACGCACAGCAGCTCACCCCACGGCCCCAGCGGGCCGGCGGCGGTTTCATGCTGTGTGTCCTCACGTCCGCCCCGCCGCCCGCCCCCCGTCAAGGAGAACCACCGTGACCACCCTCAGCGCCCAGCCCCTGACCAACTTCGACGACAACGCCCATCACATCGCCCGGCGGCAGTACCTGCAGAGCGGGGACGGCGACCTGAGCGGCATGTTCCGCCGCATCGCCACCTGGGTCGCCGGGGCCGAAAGCGAGAGCGTACGCGAACACTGGGCGCAGAAGTACTACGACCTGATGGCCGAGAAGAAATTCTGCCCCGGCGGGCGCGTCCTGGCCGGAGCGGGCACCGCGCACGGCAACGTCCTGAACTGCTTCGTGCAGGGCGCCACCGAACACGACCCCAGCACCTTCGACGGCGTCATGGAAGTCGCCCGGAAACTCGCGCTGGTCACCAAGGTCGGCGGCGGGAACGGCGTGAACCTCGACGTGTACACCCCCCGCGCCGAGGGCAGCCGCCCGGACTCCGGCGTGCGCGGCTGGGCGTACATGAGCGCCGCCCACCCCGACGTGACGGACTTCATCGAGGGCCTCATGCGGCCCCCCACGCAACCCGACGGTGACAAGCAACCCGTCGCCGTGCGCAACTGGACGCGCGTGGTGTACGGGCAGGTCATCAAACCCGAACTGGTCGCCCTGGCCCGCGCCAACGGCGTCGCCGTCGTGAAAGCCATGCCCGAAGGCGTACAGGCCGTCCCGGACGACATGGGCGGCATCATCGACGCGGCCCGCAAGATCGCCGACGACGGCAAACTCGGCCTGGAACCCCGCATCGACCTGAGCAGCATGCGCCCCGAAGGTGCGCCCATCAAGGGATCGGGCGGCACCAGCAGCGGCCCCGTCAGCTTCCTGCTCGAGATCTTCGACAACTTCCTGGAATGGGCCAACCGTGGCGCGGAACAGAGCGGCCCCATCAACACCCTGCGCTTCGTGTACGCCCCCGTCCTGCGCGTCGTCCGTCAGGGCGGCACCCGGCGCGGCGCGGGCATGGCCACCATCTCCATCGAGCACCCGGACGTCCTGGACTTCCTGACCGCCAAGGACCTCGACCGCGAGGCCGCCGAGGGTGACATCAGCACCTTCAACATCAGCATCCTCGTCACCGAGAAATTCTGGGACACCCTGCAACGCGACGCCCTCTGGCACGTCAACGTGCAGGACGTGCCCGGCAAGTACGCCCTGCACCCCCAGACCACCCCCTACACCGGGCAGCTCCCCACCCTCCCCGACCGCGAGGAAGACGGCGCACGCGGCGTCCCCGTGTACACCACCGCCAGCAACGGCAAGATCGACCCGACCGACACCCGCCCCGGCATCCCCGCCCGGTGGCTGTGGGACCAGATCGCCCAGCACGCCTGGAGCACCGGCGAACCCGGCCTGATCTTCGTGGACCGCATCAACCAGTACAGCGCCCTGAAGAACCTCGGCAAACGCTACGAGATCCGCAGCACCAACCCCTGCGGCGAGATCCCACTGACCGTCGGTGAACCCTGCGACCTGGGCGCCATCAACCTCGCCGCGTACGTCAAGGACAGCCGCTTCGACGAGACCGCCTTCCGCGCCGACGTCCGCACCGCCGTCCGCTTCCTGGACGACGTGCTCGACGTGAACGTGTTCGCCCTGGAAGACAACCGCGTGGCCAGTCAGGACCTGCGCCGCCTGGGCCTGGGCGTCATGGGCCTCGCGGACGCCCTGATCAAACTCGGCCTGCGCTACGACAGCGACACCGGCCGCCGCGTCATCTACGACATCATGAGCGCCCTGCGGGAAGAAGCCATCGCCGAGAGCGAGAACCTCGGGCAGGAACGCGGCGTGTACCCCGTGTACGAACGCCACGCCGACAAGGTCCCCCACGCGCCCCGCCGCAACGTCGCCGTGCTGACCGTCGCCCCCACCGGCACCACCAGCATGCTCATGGGCGTCAGCAGCGGCATCGAACCCGTGTTCAGCCCGTTCATCTGGCGCAAGATCGGCAGCGAGTACCGCGCCCTGCTCGCCCCGCTGTTCGTCGAACTGCTCGAAACGTACCCCGCGCCCGACGGCATGCAGGACCAGCAGGGCAACTGGAACTGGGACAAGGTCACCGAGGCCGTCAGCGAGAACCACGGCAGCGTCGTCGGCCTGCCCTTCATCCCCGACGCGCTCCAGCAGGTGTTCGTCTGCGCGCACGACATCAAACCCGTCGATCACGTCCGCATGCAGGGCGTCGTGCAGTGCGCCTTCGACGCCGAAGGCTTCGCCGCGAACAGCCTCAGCAAGACCATCAACCTCCCCAACAACGCCACCGTGCAGGACGTGCAGGACGCCTACAGCGAGGCGTACCGCACCGGCTGCAAGGGCATCACCGTGTACCGCGACGGCTCCCGGCAATTCCAGGTGCTGAGCACCAGCAAGAAAAAAGACAAGACCGAAGAACCCGCCGCCCCTGCCGCCAGCGCCGAAACGACCGCTGAACCCGCCCCCGTCGCCGCCACGGCCACCCCGGTCGCCGCTCCCGCCGCCGCGCAGGCCACCCAGCCCGCTCCCCGCGCCGTGTACCAGCGCCCCACCCGCCTCAGCGGCATCACCGACATGATCAAACTCACGGACCCCACCAGCGGCCACCGCCGCAGCTTCCTCGTCACCGTCAACCACCTCGACCGCAAACCCGTCGAGGTCATGGTCATCAGCGGCCGCGCCGGCGACGAAGCCAACGCCGACAGCGAAGCCCTCGGCCGCGTCGTGTCCATCGCCCTGCAACACGGCGTGCCCGCCCAGGCCATCATCAAAACCCTGCGCGGCATCAACGGCGGCCTGTACGGCAGCTACAACGGCCGCCTGGTGGGCAGCAAGGCCGACCTGATCGCCGTCGCCCTCGAAACCTTCCAGAAAGACATGGAAGCCGCCCAGCTCCCCCCCCTCGCCGGAGGCAGCACCGACACCCCCGCACCCGCCAGCGCCGCGCCCAGCGGCGTCAGCGTGGAAGGCATGGACGGCATGAGCCGCGACCGCTGCCCCGTCTGCGAGGAACGCGCCGTGATCCGCGAGGAAGGCTGCCTGAAATGCCAAGCCTGCGGCTACAGCAAATGCGGGTGAAATAGATGTCTAAAGAACTGGCAGCAATCCTCTGCGACGATCTCAAAAATCACTCTCATCCCACCAAAGGAATAGAGACTCTTAAGAAGTTTGCAGAGGAACAAGCTACAAGCAAGAAGATATCTGAAGTAACTGGAGTATTTGGAAACATATTTTCATATCCAATTGAGTTTCAGCAATTACTCTCAAGGGGTATCGTCACCGAAAGAGATAAGTTCAGCTTTTTGCAAGGCGACATCATATCTAGTAATTCCGCATACTACATAGGCGTTAGGGTTGATAATTCACCAGTATTTGCCATAGGAACATCGACCTGCGACCTTTCAGAAGGCAGAAGGGATTGCGTTATTCTATACCCAGTCAAAGAGATTCGGTCTCCTTTTTCGGATAATGATAAGCAACTGGTCAATAATGGTCTAAAGTTCAAAAGCACTCAAATCATAATAGTTCCGAGATTCCCACACCAAAATGAGCTAGTTAAGTATAACCTGATAGATCTATCCAGACCGCACACAATTTCGTCAAAAGATTTGTTCAATAGCCACCGAATGTATTCCATGACCTTGCTCGGATGGCGACTATTCAGCAGCGTAATGTCATTCATCACCAACCGAGCCGCCGCAGGAGAGATAGCAATTAGAAATCAAATTAATCACGATGCGAGAGAAGAAACAGAAAAAATCGCATAACTTTGCGGGCCAAGTGATCATCCACTTGGCCCGTAAAGTTACATATCTAAGCTATCATCTTCGTCAAAATCACCTAGATCAAAATCAAATGGGTCCGCTGGAGCTGAGCCGTCCAGAGTGGTTAGTCTTATTTTTTCTTTGACTTGAAGTGCCGCCATCTTTAGCATAGTCCTAGATGCTTCAGTATCACTCTCGCCAACAACGACTGCCGCCTGAAGGACTAAACTTATTTCTTTGCTTAACAGCTCAGCATCCTTGGCCATACCATATAGGAGCTGGTAATCCTCTTCTGCGAGTATTCTATACTGTTTCTGTCGAAGTTTGAGGATGCCAACTGTGCCCTCTCTAACTTCAAACAATTTCTGCGCTGCACCGACACGTATATCCTCGAACTTTTCAAAGATGGGGCCTACATGAAAGTTAAGCGGCGCAGTTATCTGACGTTGAATCGTCATGGTGCTCCTCCCCCTTCTACCGCATTTACAGGCGACGACCGCTGGCCGTCGCTGGCCTCAGCCGCGTGTTGGGTAAGTCAAGATACGCTAGACCGCCACGTCAGGTGATGAAATTTCCAGCTTACTCGCAGATTTTTTTCTCATAAAGCCAAATTTGTATATACGAATTTGATTGGGGCGTTTATGAGTATCGGTAGAGGAAATCGGCTTTGCGATCTGGCGCGGCCCAGTGTGATCTGACCCGGTTCCGGCGTTTCCTGCAAGCGAGGTTGCGGCTCCCGCCCGGTATCCGTGACGCTACCTTCCGGGTATGACTCCGTTCCGGTTGCTTGGTGGGTTGCTGCTACCCCTTGTTCTGTCCACGGGGGCGGCGCAGACGGTGGCGGATGTGCAGAAGCTGCCGCTGGTGCATGATCCGCTGGTCAAGACGCCCAGAGCGGCACTGAGCGCCGCTGATCAGCAGGCCGTGACCACCCTGGCCCGCACGCTGAACGCCCGGCCCGAAATTCAGGGCCTAAAACAGAAGTGGCCGTACAGTCAGGGGGTCAGCCTGAAAACGGTGTTGTTCACGATCTCCGCGCCGTTCCGTTCGGGCACGCCGGAACGCCTGACGGTGTTCAGTGTCTCGGAGGCCGAGCCGCCCGTGCTGCTGTTCGTCCTGAGCGGCGCGAAAGGCCTGACGGCTGATCTTGTGGAACCCACCATCAACATGAACGTCTGTGGGGTGCAGCAGGGCTACACACTGCGGGACGTGGATCAGAACGGTCTGCGCGAGGTGGCGTTCACGGTCGGTTGTGGCGATGGGCCGGGGGGCGGTCGGGAACTCAACGTCTTCCGGTATGGGCAGGATCGCTGGGCTTTCTGGCGTTCCTTTCCGGTCGAATCGTACTTCGGGGCCGAGCCGACTGCCTTCGAGGAGCAGGTGAAAATCTACGTGCAGAAGGGCAAGGTGCCGCAGTTCTACGGTGTCCTGAACCGAAAGGAGTGGGACATCAATGCCACGTTCCAGCGGAGCGCTGTTCCCACCGTTACAGTGGGGGTCGTCAGGTACGCGCCCACCAGTGCGGATACGACGTGGCGGGTGCGTCACCTGTTCTGACGTTGGCGCACTCGGGGGAAAGCGTACGCTGTGGCCGGGTTGGAGTGGGTACGCTGCCTGCATGCCTCTCTCCGATTACGCCCGCCCCTCCCCTGCCCGGATTCGTCTGTTCCTGTCGCTGCTGCTGATGCTGGTGCTGACGGCGGTGGTGGGGCGGCGGCGTCCGGGGGAACTGGGCACGCGCGAGAGCCTGCGCCGCAGTTCGTTCACGCGCGTGATGTTCATGGACATCGGGGCGCTCAGCACGCTGGGCGCGCTGTACCTGCTGGTGAATGGCCGGACGCCCGTGCGCGTCCCGGCGGCAGTGGCGAGCCTGTTCGTGGGGAGCTTCGCGCTGCTGCCGGCGCTGGCGTTCGAGGACTGGGCGGCCCTGCGGGAGCAGGAGGAGCGGGCCGGGTGACGCGGCGCGGCCCGCCGGCCTTTTGATGTCCGGGTTTGTTCGGGTTTGTTCAAGGCGTCGGGGTGTGCCAGTCGGTACAGTTGCCGCATGACAGCCATGAATGCCGGGGCGGCCCCCGGAGTGCCTGAGCGGCGGGGCGCGACCCTGATTTTCAATGCGGGAGCGGGCGGCAGTGAGCACTGCACGCCGGATGATCTGGTGGCGGCGCTGGAGGGGATCGGGTTCTCGCCGGTGTACCGCAGCACGGGGTGTGAGGATGACCTGGACGCGGCGCTCGCGGACGTGCAGGGTGCAGTGTTCGTGGCGGGCGGGGACGGCACGGTCCGGGCCGTGGCGGTGCGTCTGGCCGGGCGTGAGGGCGTGACGCTGGGCGTGATTCCCATGGGCACGGCAAACAATGTGGCCAGGACGCTGGGCGTGCAGGGCGCGCCCCTGGACGTGATTGCCGGGTACGCGGGGGCGGGGGCGCGGCCGTTCGATCTGGGGCGCGTGCAGGGGCCGTGGGGTGAGGACCTGTTCCTGGAGGCGTGTGGGTGCGGGGCGTTCGCGGACGTGATGGCCGAGTACGACCCGGAGGCCGGCAAGAGTCCGTTGCGGGCGGTGCAGGCGCTCACGGCCACCCTGACGAACTTCGATCCGACGCCCGTGGCGCTGTCCGTGGATGGCGTGCCGGAACCGGAGGTGCCGCTGGCGCTGCTGGAGGTCATGAACACGAATGCGACCGGGCCGAGGCTCCGGCTGGCAACGCACGCCGATCCGGGGGACGGGCAGCTGGACGTGGTGCGGATCGATGCGGGCGCGCGTGAGGGGCTGCTGGCGTACCTGGCGGCGCTGGCGCGTGATGAGTTCACGGCCCTGGAAAGCGTGCAGGTGGACCGGGCGGGCGTGGTCGAGATTCCGTACGTGGGGCAGGCCTTCCACGTGGATGCGGAGGTGCGCCCGGCAGTGCAGGGCGCGTCGGGCCGGGTCCGGATTGAGGTGTGGGCGGGGGCGCTGTCGGTGCTGGTTCCGGTGGCGGGGGCCTGAGGGTGGCCGCGCCGAACAACGTGGTGTGGCGCGAGGGCGTGCAGGTGATGCGCATGGACCTGCACCTGCACACGGAGGTCAGTCATGACTGCCGCACGCCGCTGCGGGACATTCCGGGGTGGATGCTCCGCACGAACACCCGCGTGATTGCCGTGACGGACCACGACCAGCAGCGGGGCGGTCCCGAATTGCAGGGCATGGTGCGGGACCTGGGCCTGGAGGATCGCCTGAGTGTCATTGCGGGTGAGGAGGTCACGACCCGCGAGGGCGAGTTGATCGGGTTGTTCCTCTCGGAGCGCATTCCGCCGCAGCTGTCCCCGGAGGACACGGTGCGCGCCATCCGGGAGCAGGGGGGGCTGGTGCTTCTGCAGCATGGCTTCGATCCGTTCAAACGGTACCGTCTGCGGCCCGAGGCGACTGCGCGGATCGCGCATGAGGTGGACATCGTCGAGACGTTCAACTCTCGGCTGTCCCGGCCGCACTGGAACCGCGTGGCGGCCAGTTGGGCGCAGGCGCGGGGGCTCCCCATGTCGGGCGGCAGTGACGCGCACACGCTGCAGGACATCGGGGAGGCGTGGGTGGAAACCCTGTTCCGCCGCATTGAGACGCCCCAGCAGCTGCTGGAAGCGCTGCGGGAGGGCACGGTGGGCGGGCAGTGGACCCATCCGGTGTACGCGTACGGCCGCAAGCAGTGGCGGATGCTGAACGGTCGCCTGCGCCGTGACGGGCCGCCCCGCTGAGCCGGCCAGGCGGATGCGCGGCGTCGTTTCTGATCTATAATGCGCGGGTTCCTGGGAACGGTCTGCCTCTGGCGCCGCGCCCTGGGTGGTTGGGCCGGGATGGCGGAATGGTAGACGCATCCGACTTAAAATCGGCCGCTGCAAGGCGTGCGGGTTCAAGTCCCGCTCTCGGCACCACCCGGACAGGACAGGAGGAGGTCACCCCCCGAGCGGCGGTGACCTCCTCTTCTCTCTTTTCTGCTGTGTCGTGCCTGCCGATTGGCACGTTCGGTTGGCGGTGCCCCGGGGTGGGCACAGGAAAACGCCCCCACCGGTGAGGGTGGGGGCGGGTGTGGAGCGGGAGACGAGATTCGAACTCGCGACATCTACCTTGGCAAGGTAGTGCTCTACCAGCTGAGCTACTCCCGCGTGACGCTGCCCGTGGGCAGCGGTGCGTGTATAAGAAAAACCCCCGCGCTGACCGACTTTTCCGGGACCCTGCGGTCCGAGTATCATTGGCGCGACTGCGTTTCACGACCCAGTTCGGCATGGAGTGGGGTGGTTCCGCAGTGCTATGGGCACGGGGGTGTCTTGGTTTGTCATGGGCTCTCCCCGGGGAAAGGGGTGGGGAGAGTGATGCAAGACGAGGCGTGAAGGAGCGGGGTACTTCGTGTGCAACCCCCTGGGGGGTTGCGGGATGATGGCGGGTGATGGTCAAGACCTCGACTGATGAGCAC